>NZ_JASZYM010000050.1:0-2526 GCF_030317005.1 Variovorax sp. J22R115
CCGGATCGGCGAGACCTACCGCAGCACGGAAGAGACGCTGGCGCGGATCGGATTCGCACCGAACCGCGCGCAGGGCCAGCGCGGCGTACCGATGCGCGTGGCCGCCTGAGGAACCAGCAATGTCGACCGCCCAAGCGTGGACCGACCTGATCGCAGAGCACGAGCTGACCGAGCGCGGCCGTTGCTTTGCCCGCCGCGACGGCCACGAGATTGCGCTCTTTCGCATCGAGGACACCGTGCATGCGATCGCGGACAGCTGCCCGCATGCCGGCGCGTCGCTCGCCAGAGGTGCGCTCGATGGCACCACGATCCGATGCCCCGCACACGGCCTGCGCTTCGATCTTCCAAGCGGCTGCATCCACGGCGCAGGCGGCGGGCTCGCGGTGCGTACGTACCCGGTCCGGGTACATGCCGGCCGCGTCGAGGTCGACCTCGGCGACGCAATCAACTGATCCAGCCCGACGACACGAACACCACATTTCAATTTCCGGAGACACAGATGCAACAGCTCACGAAACCCCTGCGCCGCGCCATGCTCGGCGCCCTGACGGTCGCTTCCCTGCTGGCCATGGCACCCACCGCGCTGGCCCAGACCTGGCCCAGCAAGCCGATCCGTTTGGTCGTCGGCGCGCCAGCCGGCGGCACCGCCGACATCGTCGCGCGCACATTGGCCGAAGGACTGACGCCACTGCTTGGCCAGCCGGTGATCGTTGACAACAAGGCGGGTGGCATGGGTGCCATCGGCACCCAGGACCTGATCCAATCGCCGCACGACGGCTACACCTTCATGGTCGGCGTCAACGGCCTGGTCACCGAGGTCCCGCATGTCGTGAAATCCCGCATCGACATGTTCAAGGACGTCAAGCCGTTGGCCCAGCTCACCAACACTGGCCTGCTGCTTGTCGGCACTCCCTCGCTGCCGGCATCGAACCTGAAGGAAGTCATCTCCTACGTGAAGGCCCATCCCGGCAAGGTGAGCTACGCCTCGTACAGCAGCGGCACGATGTCGCACACGATGGGGCAGGAGCTGAACAAGCTGGCGGGCCTGGACATGACCCATGTCGGCTACAAGGGCTCGCCGCCCGCACTCCAGGATGTGATGGGCGGCCATGTGGCGCTGATGTTCGACGGCCCGGCGACTTCCGTTCCGCTGATCAAGGCCGGCAAGCTGAAGGCCTTCGCGGTCGGCGCGCCCAAGCGGCTGGCTGCGCTGCCCGACGTGCCTACCTTCACTGAACTCGGCTACCCGAAGATCGGCGACGTCGCCTGGATGGGCCTGTGGACCACCCCCGACGTGCCGGCCGATGTGCAAGCCAAGGTTCGCGAGGCCACGCTGAAGGTGCTCCAGCAGCCGAAGGTGATCGAGCGCTTCAGGGAGCAGGGCCAGGACATCGGCCTGCCGCTGACGCCCGACGAATTGTCGAAGTCGCTGCGTGCGGGGTCCGACAGGCACGCTGCCAACCTGAAGGCCATCGGCTTCCAGCCTGAATGAACACGAACCAAGGAACACACATCATGAACGGACAAATGATGCAGCAACCGCTGCTGATCTCCTCCCTGCTGACGCATGCCGAACGCCACCACGGCGAACAGGAAATCGTCTCGCGCCGCGTCGAAGGCGACATCCATCGCACCACCTACCGGGAGCTCGCCGCTCGGGCGCGCCGCGTGGCCAACGCGCTGGCGCAGCGCGGCATCACATTCGGTGACCGGGTCGCGACGTTGGCGTGGAACGGGTACCGCCACATGGAGCTGTACTACGGCGTCTCGGGCTCCGGTGCAGTGTTGCACACGCTCAATCCACGCCTGCACCCCGACCAGGTGGTGTGGATCGCCGATCACGCCGAAGACCAGGTGCTGTTCTTCGACCTGACCTTCCTGCCGCTGGTCGAGGCGATCGCGGGCCGCGTCAAGACCATCAAGGCTTTCGTCGCGATGACCGACCGCGCGCATATGCCGGCCTCAACCAAAATACCCGGCCTCCTCTGCTACGAGGAACTCCTGGCCGACGCGAGCGACCGCTTCGAATGGCCGAGCTTGGACGAGAACAGCGCCTCATCGCTGTGCTACACCTCAGGCACCACCGGCAACCCGAAGGGCGTGCTGTACAGCCATCGCTCGACATTGCTGCATACCTACGCCGCGGCGCTGCCCGATGCGCTCAACTGCTCGGCGCGCGACTCCATCCTGCCCGTGGTGCCGATGTTCCATGTCAACGCCTGGGGCCTGCCCTATGTCGGTTGCGCAGTCGGCGCCAAGCTCGTCTACCCCGGTCCGTTCCTGGACGGCAAGAGCCTGTACGAGCTGTTCGAGGCCGAGGGCGTGACGATGTCGGCCGGCGTACCCACCGTCTGGCAAGGCCTGCTGGCGCACGTCGAGTCCAACGACCTCGCGTTCAGCACCATGCGCCGCACAGTGATCGGCGGCTCGGCCTGCCCGCCGGCCATGATGCGCGCCTTCCAGGAACGCCATGACGTGCAGGTGCTGCACGCCTGGGGCATGACAGAGGTGAGCCCACTGGGCACC
>NZ_JASZYM010000051.1:0-2065 GCF_030317005.1 Variovorax sp. J22R115
GTAAGCGCTCAATAAACCACGTCCTTGCGGCGGCCGCCATGGACCATGAAGCTACGTTCCCATGTACAGCAACATGGGAACGTGATGTCAGAGTGGTTGTCGGAGTTGGGCAAGCGCCTCGTTGTCGGGCGCAAACGCGACGGGCGGTGTGTCTATGACGCGCAGGCAAAGCGGGATCTGATTCTCGCGTGCCGCGAGCCGGGGATGTCGATTGCGAGGATCGCTCGCGAGTGCGGGATCAACGCGAATCAGTTGAGCGCCTGGATTCGTCGTCATGATCGCGCGTCGACCCAGGCTGTCGTGCCGATCGCCAACGCAGAGCTGCCGGAGCAGGCATTTGTTGCGGTGACCATCGAGGCAACGAAGCCTGAGACTGCGACGATCGTGGATCTGCAAGCGCGGTTGCCCAACGGCGTGGTGGTCGATCTTCGTGGATGCGATATGCGCCAGGCCAGCGACTTGATTCAAATGCTTGGGAGCCTGCGGTGTTCCGCTTCGACGAAGAGCTGAAGGTCTACCTGCATCGGGAGGCTATCGACTTCCGTGTCGGTCTCAACGGCCTGGCGATCCTGGTCGAACAGGCCTTGGGCCTAGATCCGTTTGCCAAGGCCGTGTATGTCTTCCGCAATCGTCGACGCGATCGTGTGAAGATCCTGGCCTGGGACCGCAACGGCTTCTGGCTGTTGATGAAGAGACTCGAACAGGATCGCTTCATCTGGCCCGACGCAGCATCGGTGCCGAAGCTGACGGTCGAAGAGCTTCATTGGCTGCTCGATGGCATCGACCTCGCGGTCGTGCGCAAGCATCCTGAGCGCATGTATGCGCGCGTGGCCTGAGCGAGGGCAGCGGCGCGAAGAATTCGCATGAAGATGCGATGATCCCGGAACGCCTGCGTGCCATGTGGATCGAAGCAGGCGATGGTTCAGATGCCCACCGCCGAAGAATTCGCAGCCCTGCAGCAAGCGCTGGCCGAGGCCACTCGGCGCAGCGAATCTCTGGTCGGCGAACTGCGCGTGGTGACTACCGAGCGGGACCTGGCGCTGGAACGGCTGCGGGCCTTGCAGGGGCAGTTGTTCGCCGCCAAGAGCGAGGCGCGCGGCAGCGAGCAGAAGGACCTGTTCCTCAACGAGGCCGAGGCGCTCGCGCCGACCGCGCAAACACTGCCGGCCGAAATCGATGATGAGGACTCGACACCGGTCGCTGGCCACCAGCGCAAGAAGCGCGGACGCAAGCCGCTGGACCCCGCGCTGCCGCGTGACATCGTTCGCCACGAGTTGCCCGAGTCAGAGCGTATCTGCGCTCACGACGGCCAGGTTCTGGTGGAGATCGGCGCCGAGGTCAGCGAGCAGATGCACGTCATCCCCGAGCAGGTGCGCGTGCTTCAGCATCACCGCATCAAGTACGCCTGCCCGTGCTGCGACTTGAGCCTGAAGGTCGCGCCGACGCCGGCACGCATCATCCCTCGAGGACTCCTCACCGAAGAGGCACAGGCTTGGGTTATCACGGGCAAGTACCAGTTCGGCATGCCGCTGTATCGAACGGCCGTGCTGCTGCGTCGCTTCGGCGGCAACATCGTGAGCAATACGCTTGCCGCCGGGGTCGTGCGTATAGGACTGGCCGTGCAGCCCGTGATCAACTTGCTGCGCGATCACCTGTTGGACTCGGACCTGATCTACGGGGACGAGACCACTGTGCAGGTGCTTAAAGAGCCTGGGCGCAAGGCGCTGACGAAGAGCTACATGTGGGCGCAGATGAACGGCAGCGGACCGCCAGTGCGCTTGTTCGCCTATGCGCCCGGACGCGGCGCTGTGCATGCCGAGAAGCTCTATGCCGGGATCCGGCGCGGGGCCACGTTCGTGAGCGATGGCTACCAGGTCTATGACGGCATCGCTGCGGACCATGGTCTAACGCATCTTGGATGCTGGGTTCATGCGCGCAGGCCCTTCGTCAAGGCTGAGGAGGCGATCCCGAAGGCAGCCCGGTCACCGGACCAGCTGGCCACACGGTTCGTCAAACTCATTGGCAAGCTCTACCGCGCCGAGGCGCGAGCCGAGAAGTGGTCGCC
>NZ_JASZYM010000052.1:0-1861 GCF_030317005.1 Variovorax sp. J22R115
GATCGGGATAGGGGCCGGTCAACGAAGACCGGACCCCTCCCACACCACCCGGCGTGCGGGTCCGCACCGGGCGGTTCGAGAAGTTGAGGTCAGGAGAATCTGGGGACTCCCAAGGCGTCGAAGTAGCTTACGGGCATTACCCGGTTCAAACCCAAGCGGCTGTTGTGCCACCAACGTCTCGCGTTGCCGGCAATCCTTGCGGCCACCTCCACGGTAGCGCCCAGCTTGCGAAGCTCGCGGAACATCGTCGTCCCCCGCCGCCATTGTTTGAGCTGGACGGACCGCAGCCGGTGTCGCAGCCATTCATCGAGTTCGCGCATGACCTTCGGGGTCTGCGCCAACCGGAAGTACGACTTCCAGCCCGGCACGTAGCCTTGTAGCTCAGATGCGATCTGTTCGAGGCTGCGCCCCTTGAGGCGTCGCGTCAGCTGCCGGATGCGCTCACGCAGTTTGTGCATGGCCTGATCCGCCACCGCTCGCTTGACTTCGCCTTTGGACGTGACGTACAGGCAATAGCCCAGGAACTTGCGCCCCCAGACTTCGCCCACGGCCGTCTTGGACTCATTGACCTTCAGCGCCAGCTTCGCGTAGCAGCCGCGCAGTGATTGCAGCACCCGCTCCCCCGCCCGCTGGCTCCTGACGTAGACGTTGCAATCGTCTGCATAGCGCACGAACTTGTGTCCGCGCCGCTTCAGCTCTCGATCGACCTCGTCCAGCAGCACGTTGGCCAGCAGCGGGCTCAGCGGCCCACCTTGCGGCGTACCTTCGAACCGTTCGCTGTGCACGCCGTGCACCAGGATCCCCGCTTGCAAGTAGCGGCGAATCAACCGCAGTACCCGCTTGTCCGCTATCCGCTTTGCTAGGCGGTCCATCAGGATGTCGTGGTTCACGCGGTCGAAGAATTTCTCCAAATCCACATCTACCACGACCCCGTAGCCCGCCTGTACATACTGCTGCGCTTCCAACACCGCGCCATGCGCGCTGCGCCCCGGCCGGAAGCCATAGCTGTGCTCGCTGAACGTCGGGTCGATGAGCGGTTGCAATACCTGCAGTAACGCTTGCTGGATCAGTCTGTCCACCACGGTCGGTATCCCCAGTTCGCGCACCCCGCCACCCGGCTTGGGTATGCCCACACGGCGCACCGGCTCGGGCCGGTAGCTGCCGTCGAGCAGCCTTCTTCGGATGTCAGGCCACGCTGTCTTGAGGTGGTCGCCCGTTTCTTGCACTGTGCGTCCATCGACGCCAGCGCTCCCCTTGTTGGCCCGCACGCGTTTCCATGCGCGCGCCATGTTCTCTCTGGCCAATGCCTGCCCTAGCAGGTCTGTGGCCCCGCAGTCCGTTTGTGCATGCCGCGCCAGCGTGGCTTCATCGCTCATGGCTTCAGACGCAGCTTCACTGCGCCTCCCCACCGTGTGCCCCGGTCCGCCCTGTGGCTTCCCGAGCTTCTGATGCGTTGCCTCACCAAGCGTCATGTCTCGTGACTGTTCTTCTCGTTCGGCCCTTCGTCAGGTCGCCCGGACTACTACGGCCTCTGCTGACTTCTCGCTCCGGTTGGACACCGTCGCCCTTTCAGGCGTCAAGCGAGATCTCCCCAGGTAAGAACGCCATCCTTCGCCGCACAGTCGTCGCATCTACGTCGCCTCGCTTTGGCCACGAGAGCTTCGCAGTCCATGGCCTGCTCGCCCTGCTTGGCGCCGCCTCATATGCGCTTCGTGTTCCTCGACTCGCGGTTTACGCTTCACGCTTCCTTCCCACGCTCGGTCGCCCTCACGCAGTTGCGCTTCGCTTCGCTTGCTGTGGCCAGCTCGCGGGAGGACTTGCACCTCCGGGATGGCGCCCATGCTGGGCGCACCATGAAAAA
>NZ_JASZYM010000053.1:0-1676 GCF_030317005.1 Variovorax sp. J22R115
TGGACTCGGCGATTGGAAGTATTGGGATGCATAGGCGTCCGCCAAATTTAGGTGGACGCCATCCTCGGGAGCCGCTGCGTCAGGCGCAAGGTGGGATCGCTGGACGCTCACAAATGAAGGGCTGATGAGCATTGCTTCCTTCTCGTCATCAAACGATCCGAAATCCTGGGACTTGGTCAATTTCCAGGCTCGGACCTCGCTACGTGTACGCAAAGTCCAGGCTGTGAACATGCCACCAATCATTTTTCTCGACGTCGACGACGTTATTTGCATTAACGCGCCATACGGCGGCTATGACGTCGTTGCACCCGACAGGCCTGCAGATTTGTGGGAAAAGCTGTTTCACCCAGCCGCCGTTGATACGCTGCTGACGATTCTCAGCGAGCATCGGCCGCACGTCGTTCTGACCACCAGCTGGCTACGCATGATGGACCGGGAGGGTTTCGAAGTCCTGTTCCGCCGGACGGGACTCGACGAGCTCTCGCGGGCACTTCATCCAAAGGCTTGGGAGGCCCCGCAGGCACGCGGCGAAACGCGTCTCGAAGCAATCGAAAAGTGGTTGGCTGCGAACCGCAAGGACGAGCCATTTGTCATCCTCGATGATCCTCTGTCCGGTACGGGCTTGATTGACTCGTCGCTGTTCAATAACGGACGCGTCGTGCTTTGCGAACTGAGCGTCGGGTTGACGGCCGATCATCTTGCCATTGTCAGGCGCGCGCTGGGCCGCTGATTCGACTTCCTCCTCAGTGCCATCGCCAAGTCGGCACCCTCCTCATGCGCTTATCGCGGATGTCAAGGTAGGCTTCACGATTGGCGAGTGGATGCGCGTGGTCGAGCCCGAGCTCTTCCAACGGTTCCTGCCGTGCGTGCGCAACGCCGCCGGCTCAGTACCGTCGGAAGAACTAATCAACATGCTCCACCACCGGTGTTGCGGGGACGCGCTAAGGCGCAAGTACCGCACACGGCACCACCGCAGAGTACGCGGACTTCGATGGAGTAGCTATCGCGCACCTAAGAGGGGAGGGAAGCCTCCCTCCCCGCCTTAAAGGCATGGACAACTTCTGAGTACAGAAGTTGCCCACACCACGGCTCCCCTCCCTCGGCAGTAAGAAAAAGACTACAACGCAATACCCTGCTCAAAAAGCAGCTTGACTACATTGGATCCGCTTGTTGTTCGGGAATTCGAGACCGGCGTTCTGGATGGCCGATCGCACGCGCTCCCGTGCTTCCTTGACTTCCACATCGGCCAGGCCGACCAGTGTGAAGCTGGGCAACCCGTTGGCCAGATGCACCTCGACCGTGACGCTGGCCGCTTCAAGACCCAGCAAGGCGCGGCTTTGCACCAAAGACAGACTCATTTCGCTCCCTATCCCCAAGATGGTGCGCCCATCTCTTGTTTCATGTTACGACGTGCATCCTTGGTCGCTGCCCGGCTCCGCAGGCTTGTTGACAGTTTGGCACGCTCCCTGCTTTGACATGGTTTCCACACCACTTCAAAACACTCCGAGGAGTCACTCGATGATGCACCGTAAATCCGTTCTGGTCCTGGCGATGAGCGCCCTTGCCGCCATGCCGATGCTCGCTGGCGCGCAGACTGCCGAGCCGCCGAACCTCACGGGCAACGTGGCGCTGACCACCAATTACAAGTTCCGTGGCCAGGATCAGGACGTGATCGG
>NZ_JASZYM010000054.1:0-1587 GCF_030317005.1 Variovorax sp. J22R115
CTAGACATGATGGCCCGTCCTCATCCTCGGAGGCGGGCTGAAGTGATTGGGTAAGAGGGAAAGGGTCTGCCTCCTGCAGTAGTACCGTGGGTTGCGCACTGCGAGTGCGCCGAGCCACATGCAGAACACCCGAGGGTGTGATCTGCAGCTTTGCAACAGGAGGCAGACATGGAAGAAGTTAGCACGGTTTTTGTTGGTCTGGACGTCCATGCGCAGTCCACGGCGATCGCGGTGGCGCACGTCCGGCGCGAGGCACCACGGTTTGTCGGCACGGTCGGTGCTCGACTGAGCGAGCTCATCAAGGCGCTGGACAAGCTGGGAGAGCCCTCGACGCTGCTGATCGTGTACGAGGCCGGACCCTGTGGCTACACGCTGGTGCGCGAACTGCGCGTCAAGGGCTACCGCTGCGAGGTGGTGGCGCCTTCGCTGATTGCGCGCAAGCCCGGAGAGCGCATCAAGACCGATCGACTCGACGCGCTGAAACTGGCCGCGCTGGCGCGTTCGGGCGACCTGACGACGGTGAAAGTGCCCGACGAACGCGACGAGGCCATCCGGGATCTGTGTCGTGCCCGGGTGGATGCGGTGAAGGCGCGACTGAAGGCCCGCCAGCAACTCAAGGCGATGCTGCTGCGCCACGGGCGCCGCTACACGGGCAAGTCGTCGTGGACGGCGGCCCACGAACGCTATCTGGCCACACTCGGCTTCGAGCATCCGGCCCAGGACATTGCCTTTACCGAATACCGACTGGCGGTCAGCGAGGCCGATGCGCGGGTGCGACGCCTGACCGAGGCCCTGGCACAGCAGATCGAGAACTGGCGCATGCTGGCGGTGGTGCGCGCGCTGATGACGCTACGCGGTCTGGACTTGGTGGCGGCCACAACGGTGGTGGCCGAGTTGGGCGACATGCGTCGATTTGCCCATCCGCGCGATCTCATGGGCTACCTGGGTCTGGTGCCCAGCGAGCATTCCAGTGGGGCGACACGGCGCCTGGGCGCCATTACCAAGACCGGCAACGGACATGCACGCCGTGTGCTCGTGGAAGCCGCCTGGAACTATCGGTTCGCTGCCCGCATCAGCCGCATCCTGCAGGTGCGCCAGGAAGATCAACCCGCAGCTGTGCGCGCAATTGCCTGGCGTGCGCAACTGCGCTTGTGTCAGCGCTATCGGCGCCTGAGCGCTCGGGGAATGCAACCCAACAAGGTGTGCGTGGCCATCGCCCGAGAGCTCGCTGGCTTCCTATGGGATCTGGGCCACCAGGTCACCCCTGCCATGCAGCAACATTGAATTGATTGCGTTCACACCGCACCCGTAAACCCGACGAATGCACACGATAGGGGAACCCTCGAACGGGCTATGTGGGCATCCACCCTGGATGATCCCCGTCACTAGAGCGAGGCAGCCCCGCGACGCAGCCATGTAATGCGGTACCCAATCCGCGGATATCAGCGTGATTCATCGTCGCCAAAGCTGCATGCGTCGAGTCCCAAGGTGCCGGTGTGACGCCTTTTTAGACTTCGTCGTCCCCATGGGCTGTCGCGAAGCTTCGCGAGGAAACACCTCGCGCTCGCTTGACAAAACGGGCCATAT
>NZ_JASZYM010000055.1:0-1487 GCF_030317005.1 Variovorax sp. J22R115
CCTCGTCAAGGCAAGCCAGCACGTGAGCACGGTTGACTTCCCGACTGCGATGAACCCCTTTGCCGCGTACCGCCTCCACAGTCGCACGGTCCTGCGGGCTCAGCTTCAACTCTGTTTGGCGCATGACTACCTCCGAACGTCTTGTGGCGACATGCGGAGTGTAATCATGTTCCGTTATTTACGTGTTGGCGTACTAGTGCAGTGCGCTTGAAATAATGGAACTTAATGGATGCGGCACACTCCGACCTGGACGGAGGTCGCAGCCATGCGCATTGCCCCAAAGATCGAACTGGATGCTGCTGTTCAACGAGAGTTGACGGCATTGGCGCGGCGAGGCCGCGTCGAGGCTCGTGTGCAGCAACGCGCCAAGATCGTGTTGTTGGCCGCTCAGGGCTGGCAGAACAAGGACATCGCCGCCGAGGTCGATCTGGATCGGCGCCAGGTGGCCTTGTGGCGCCAGCGCTTCCTGGAAGGCGGGGTGGAGGCTCTGATGCACGATGCGCCGCGCCCCGGGCGCACCCCCAGCGTGACCACCGCCGAGTTTGAATCGAGCATCGTGGACAAGACGCTGCATGACAGGCCCATTGCTGCCACGCACTGGAGCACGCGCACGCTGGCGGCGCAACTCGGGGTGGGGCCGACGACGATTCGCCGCGTGTGGCAGCGCAACGGTCTGAAGCCGCATCGCCAGAGCAGCTTCAAGCTCTCGCGCGACCCACGCTTCGAGGACAAGCTGCTGGACGTCGTGGGGCTGTACCTGAACCCGCCCGAGCGCGCCTTGGTGCTCAGCTGCGACGAGAAAAGTCAGATCCAGGCGCTCAACCGCACCCAGCCGGGCCTGCCGATGAAGAAAGGCCGCGCCGGCACCGTCACGCACGATTACAAGCGCCACGGCACGACCACGCTGTTCGCCGCCTTGAACACCCTGGACGGCACCGTGATCTCGATGTGCCAGCAGCAACACCGGCACGCGGAGTGGCTGCAGTTCCTGCGCCTGATCCAGCGCAAGACGCCCAAGCACCTGCAGCTGCACTTGATCGTGGACAACTACGGCACGCACACCCACCCCGACGTGCAGGCCTGGCTGGCCAAGCACCCGCGCTTCGTCATGCACTTCACGCCCACGAGCGCTTCGTGGCTGAACATGGTCGAGCGCTTCTTCCGCGACATCTCGGAGAACCGCATCCGGCGCGACAGCTTCACCAGCGTGCCCGAACTGGAACTGGCCATCGATCTGTACGTGGCCCACCACAACGCCAATCCCAAACCCTTCATCTGGAGCGCCAGCGCGACCGACATCCTGGCCAAGGTCACGCGAGCCAAGGCAGCGCTGGCGCGGGTCCAAAGATAAGTACATATCTGAGTGGTGCACTACACTAGTACGCCAACACGTAAATAACGGAACATGATTACACTCCGCATGTCGCCACAAGACGTTCGGAGGTAGTCATGCGCCAAACACAGTTGAAGCTGAGCCCGCAGGACCG
>NZ_JASZYM010000056.1:0-1354 GCF_030317005.1 Variovorax sp. J22R115
GGACCAGGTGACGCAGCAGAACGCCGCGCTGGTGGAGGAAGCCTCCGCCGCCGCGCAATCGCTGCAGGAGCAGGCCGGCAGCCTGTCACAGGTCGTGAGCGTGTTCAGGCTGGGTCGAGACACCCAGGCCCCTCCGGCGCCCGCACGCACGCCATCGGTCGCCGGTGCTGCTGCCAAGGCGGCACCGAAGGCGCGTGCCAAGGCACAGGCGGAAGCCCGCAAGAAGACCACCAGAACCGAACCCCAGTTGGCCGCCGCCAGTGCAGGTGCGGGCGACTGGACCGAGTTCTAAAAGAAGGAAGAAAAAATGCAGTGGTTCCAAAAGCTACGAGTGACCGCCAGACTGATCATCAGTTTCCTGGTTGTCGCGGCGGTCGGCGCCGTCGTCAGCGCGCTCGGCATCTTTCACATGGGGCGCATCAGCGCCTCGACGGAGAGGCTCTATACCCATGAGCTTCGGGCCCTGCAGGCCGTGCAGGAGGCGAACATCCACCTGCTCTACGCGAGCCGGGCGCAGATGTCGCTGCTGTCGGCCGCGACGCGCGGCGAACGCAATGCGGGATCCACCGAACTCAAGACCTCCATGGAAAGCCTCCAGGCGCGAGCCGCGGAGGTCAAGCCGCTGTTCGAGGAGCGCGAAGCGGGCCAGAAGCTCTTTGAGCAATACGAGGCCCTGCTGCCGCCCTTGAGCAAGCGCATGGCGGATTTCGTGACGCTCGTGTCGAAGCAATCGCTGGACAGTTCGCAGTTCGACGGCCAGGTGGCCGAGGACAGCACGCGGCTGCTAAAGGATTCCCGCGCGGTCGAGGAAGTGCTGAAGAACATGGTCGCCCACAGCAACGAGCTGGCCAAGGCCAGCGCGGAGAACGCGACCGACACCTACCGGACCTCGCGGCTGATGATGCTGGTGATGGCGCTGATCGGTATCGTGGTCAGCGTGGGACTGGGCTTCGTGGTCGCGCGTCTCCTGGGGCGCCAACTGGGCGGCGAGCCTGCCTATGCGGCGGACGTTGTCGGCCGCATCGCGACCGGCGACCTCAGCATGACCGTCGAGGCCGATGCGGCGCATGCCGGCAGCCTGCTGTATTCCATCAAGCAGATGCAGGACCAGTTGACCTCGGTCGTCGGAAGGATCAAGTCCTCCAGCGACACCATCGCCACGGCTTCGAGCCAGATCGCAGCGGGCAACCAGGATCTCTCGTCGCGCACCGAACAGCAGGCGAGCTCGCTGGAGCAAACGGCGGCGTCGATGGAAGAGCTCACCAGCACGGTCAAGCAGAACGCGGACAACGCGCGCCAGGCCAACCAGCTGGCGGCCTCGGCCTCCGAAGTGGCGGTCAAGGGCGGCAGCGTG
>NZ_JASZYM010000057.1:0-1322 GCF_030317005.1 Variovorax sp. J22R115
CGGTCCATCGCTTATCTTTGAAGATAGGAGTAGGACTGTGAGTACGAATAGGAATACGGATACCGTCGAAGTGATCATGAAGGACCAGCGCCGCAGGCGCTGGTCCCTCGCTGAGAAGTCTGCGCTCGTCAAGCGTACCTACGAGCCGGGCATGAGCGTGTCGCTGGTGGCTCGCCAGGAAGGTGTCGCCGCCAGCCTGCTGTTCCAGTGGCGCAAGCTCGAACGCCAAGGCGCCCTGATGGCCGTGTCCGCTGGCGAGGCGGTAGTGCCAGCTTCTGAACTCGCAGCGGCGCGCGCCGAGATTGCCAAGTTGCAGCGCGTGCTGGGCAAGAAAACGCTGGAAAACGAAATCCTCAAAGAGGCAGTGGAGTACGCCGCCGAAAAAAAGTGGATTGCGCGCTCGCCCTTGTTGCCCGGGGACGGTCAATGATGACCGTCTGCCAGGCATTGGGGTTGGCGCGCTCGAATGTCCATCTGCTGCGCAACCGATCGGCCTCGTGGATCGATGGCCGCACACAACGCACGCCACGCAGTGACGAACAACTTCTGTCAGACATCCGCGAGCAGATCACGGACCTGCCGAGCTACGGCTATCGGCGAGCCTGCGCGCTGGTCAATCGCCAACGCGCGGGGGTGGACGCCCCGCGTGTGAATCCCAAGCGCGTCTATCGCGTCATGGCAGCCAACGCTTTGCTGTTGCCCAAGGCGCCGCGGCGTCCGCAGTCCAGCCGCAGGCACACTGGCACCGTGTCTGTTGAGGCCAGCGACACCCGCTGGTGCTCGGACGGCTTCGAGATCAAGTGCGACTCGGGACAAACCGTCACCGCCACGTTCGCCAAGGACTGCTGTGATCGCGAGATCGTGGCCTTCCGAGCATGGGAGGGCAAAGGGCTGCCGGGCGAGCCGGTGCGCGAGATGCTCATCGAGGCGGTGGAAAAGCGCTTCGGCACGGTAGAGGCCCTTCCTGCGGGCTACTCGCTGCAATTCCTGACTGACAACGGCAGCGCCTACATCGCCCACGAGACTCGACGCATCGCCAAGTCGCTCGGGCTGACGCCGGTCAATACGCCAGTGTGCAGTCCACAGAGCAATGGCATGGCCGAAAGCTTCGTCAACACCTTCAAGCGTGACTACGTGGGACGCATGGACCTCAGCGACGCCCCGACCGTACTGGCGCAATTGCCAGCTGCGTTCGAGCACTTCAACGAGATTCACCCGCACTCGAGCTTGAAGATGAAATCGCCGCGCGAGTTCAGGCGGCAACGGGTTGAGCAGACACGCCGCGCTCAACTTGAACAACCGGCGCTACATTGCGTATAGGC
>NZ_JASZYM010000058.1:0-1270 GCF_030317005.1 Variovorax sp. J22R115
CGAGGCCGCCGTCTGCTCCAGCGAGCTCGCCTGTTCTTCGGTGCGCGAGGACAAGTCCTGGTTGCCCGTCGCGATCTGGCTCGACGCCGTCGCGATCGTGTCCGTGCCCGTTCGCACTTCGCCCACGATCTTCACCAGGCTGTCGTTCATCTCCTTCAGTGCGTGCATCAGTTGGCCCGTCTCGTCCCTGGAACGAACCTCGATGCGCGAGGAGATGTCGCCCGCTGCCACCGTCTCGGCCACCTTGACCGCTGCTGCGATGGGGCGGGTGATCGAACCCGTGGTGAACCATGCAATGGCCGCGCCCATGAGGAGCGCCACAACACCGAGGCCGACCATGAGATTGCGTGCCTGGCTGTATTCGGCGTTCGCATGATCCCTGGCCTTTTCGGAGAGCCGGGTCTCGTGCTGCACCAGATCGTTCAGTGCCGCCAGGATGGCTTGCACCGACGGGGTGAACTTATTCATCAGGAGCTCGGTCGCTTCATCGGTCTTGTTCTGCAACGCGAGTTCGAGCAGCCTGGCGTTCATGGGCGCCGCGACGGACAGCGTGTCTTCGACCTTGGCCAGGAGTGCCTTGCCGTCGGAGCTGACGATCAGCTTGCCCAGCTGCGTCCTGGCTTCGGTGTATCGCTCGCGGGCCGCGGTGATCTTCTTCATTTCCTCGCGCATGGCCGCTTCGTCGGTCAGCAGCACCAGATGGGTGGCGAGGTTCGTCATGTCACGGATGGAGTCCAGCATCTTGTTCGCCGTGGCGACCTTGACGTTGTTGCTGCTCACGATGCCGTTGAGATACGCCTGGATGCTCGACATGGAATTTAGGCCCAGGCCCATGATGAAGGCCAGGAACAGGAGCACTGCGGCAAAGCCCAGTGCCAGGCGGGTGCCGATCTTGAGGTTGGAAAGGGAGGTCATGATGGTTGCGACGATGTCTTCTCTGAATACGGTCTAGAACTCGGTCCAGTCGCCGGCGCTGGCTGTGGCTGCCTTGGGCGCGGGCACTTCTTTCGGTCGAGGTTTCGTGGCGGCTGTCGTCGCGCCGGTCTTCGGCGCGGCAACAGCGACCGGCGCCGGACGCACGGGAACCTGCACCGGGCCTGCCCCGTCGTCGGCATCGAGCTTGAAGGTGCTGACGATCTGCAACAGGCCGCCGGCCTGCTCCTGCAGCGATGCGGCGGCAGCGGCGGCTTCTTCCACCAGTGCCGCGTTCTGCTGCGTGACCTGGTCCATCTGCGTGATCGCCTGGTTGATCTGCTCGATGCCCGAGGTC
>NZ_JASZYM010000059.1:0-1193 GCF_030317005.1 Variovorax sp. J22R115
GTCGAGGATCTTGGCCACGACGCCCGAACCGACGGTGCGGCCGCCTTCACGGATGGCGAAGCGCAGGCCTTCTTCCATCGCGATCGGGTTGATCAGCTTCACCGTGATGGACACGTTGTCGCCGGGCATGACCATTTCCTTGTCCTTGGGCAGCTCGATCGCGCCAGTGACGTCGGTCGTGCGGAAGTAGAACTGCGGACGGTAGTTGTTGAAGAACGGCGTGTGACGGCCGCCTTCGTCCTTCGACAGCACGTACACCTCGGCGGTGAAGTGCGTGTGCGGCTTGATCGAGCCGGGCTTGCACAGCACCTGGCCGCGCTCGACTTCTTCGCGCTTCGTGCCGCGCAGCAGCACGCCCACGTTGTCGCCCGCCTGGCCCTGGTCCAGCAGCTTGCGGAACATTTCCACGCCGGTGCAGGTGGTCTTCACCGTCGGGCGGATGCCCACGATTTCGATTTCCTCGCCAACCTTGATCACGCCGCGCTCGACCGCGCCGGTCACCACGGTGCCGCGACCCGAGATCGAGAACACGTCTTCCACGGGCATCAGGAACGCACCGTCCACCGCGCGCTCAGGCGTGGGGATGTAGGTGTCCAGCGCCTCGGCCAGCTTCATGATGGCTTGCTCGCCCAGCGGGCCCTTGTCACCTTCCAGCGCCAGCTTGGCCGAGCCGTGGATGATCGGGGTGTCGTCGCCCGGGAATTCGTACTTGTCCAGCAGTTCGCGGACTTCCATTTCGACCAACTCGAGCAGTTCGGCGTCATCGACCATGTCGCACTTGTTCAGGAACACGATGATGTAGCCCACACCCACCTGGCGCGCCAGCAGGATGTGCTCGCGCGTCTGGGGCATCGGGCCGTCAGCGGCCGAGCACACCAGGATGGCGCCGTCCATCTGGGCGGCACCGGTGATCATGTTCTTCACGTAGTCGGCGTGACCCGGGCAGTCCACGTGCGCATAGTGGCGGTTGGCCGTTTCGTATTCGACGTGCGCGGTGTTGATCGTGATGCCGCGGGCCTTTTCTTCGGGCGCCGCATCGATCTGGTCATAGGCCTTCGCTTCGCCGCCGAACTTGGCCGACAGCACCGTCGCAATCGCCGCCGTCAGCGTCGTCTTGCCATGGTCCACGTGACCAATCGTGCCCACGTTCACGTGCGGCTTCGTACGGGTGAATTTTCCTTTTGCCATTTTCT